>NZ_JACVBI010000021.1:0-1523 GCF_014852305.1 Pseudomonas sp. PDM09
GGGACACCCATTAGCCGGTCTCAAGTCAAGGTTAAAAGCCTCCGCACCCTGCGGTTTTTAACTGCAGGGATTACTCTTTAACTCAACCTGATCGGTTGAACCCGTCGAACCCGTTTCCTCTTCATTGGCTACGACCGAGTCGTGCCTGACACCCATGTGGATCAAGCGGTAGCGATACAGCGAGCACCGCCCTGGCAGTCAACTGCCCCAGAGAAACGTTGGTGCCGCCAATGTGGCCAAAACGTGTCACAGAACTGTGGCTCGTGCAAAAACACGTCCAGTCTCAGCGGGCTCACATGGCGGACGACCCGGTACAACACACTCAGGCGGTGACAGCCGGTCGCCACTCAGATTTCATGGTTCACGCCCAGTCCCTTTTTGGTTGATCGGCCATCACCTTAACCCGCCCCTTTCAGGCGAAACAGCGCTTGGCATCAAATGGCTGTTTCTCCTTCAGGATGTGATAACTCGCCCGCGCCAGTTTGTGCGCCAGCGCTTTGGTGGCGACCACGGCATTGGTTTTGGCTTTCTTTTTCTCGAAAAAACGTTTGGCCTCTTCACTGAAACGCCGAGCAAAATTCGCCGCTTCGATAAAGGCCCAAATCAAGTAAGCGTTGCCGTTCTTGGTGTTGCCTTCGCCCTTTTTCTTACCATTGGAGTAATGCGCACTCTTTACGCACCGGGCATAGGAGGCGAAGTTGCCCACGTCGGCAAAGCGCTCGATATCACCGGTTTCCAGCATGATGACCGTGGCCAGCACTTCGCCGATTCCAGGCATCGTTTTTAACAAGCAGAACTCCGGCCGCAGGCGAGCTTCATGCAGTAAGCGGTCCTCAAGGATATCAATCTGAGCCTGCACCGCCTGGATGATCGCGACATTGGTTTTCATCGCCAGAGCGACATCCGTGGTCAGGCCAAGCCTGTCCACGGATGTCGCTGACAGGCCTTTGACTTCATTGCAGCTCAACCCGTGGCCGAACTGGCGCGCCATGATGTTCTCCACCGCAAGAATGTGCTGCGTCCTACTGCGGACCAACTGAATACGTTTACGTGCCAAATCGCGCAGTGCCCGTTCTTGCGGCGGATGGATATAGCCGGTCGGCAATATCCCGAGTCGCAATAAATGCGCCAGGAACGCCGCATCATCCTGATCGTCAGAATGCTTTAAACCGTCGTAGCGTTGCATCGCCACGGGGTTGGCCAGCTTTACCTCGAAGCCTGCCGCCTTGAGACCATCGACCAGCCAATACCAGTTGTAGGTCGACTCGACCACGACACCGAGCAATTCGGCACGATGCGGTTCGAGCAGCGGGAGGATTTTTGTCAGCTCATTAGGACAGCGCCGACTGAGCAGGACCCGGTCCGTTTCGTCGGTAACCACTACAACGCTGTTGTTTGAATGCAGGTCTATGCCACAGAATTTCATCACGGCCTCCTCACAGCAAAAGTCTAAGTTCGCACCTTGAATTTTGCGCCACCTCCGTGAGGTGGGGAGGCCGGCTAGATGATTCTCAGATTTATTT
>NZ_JACVBI010000022.1:0-1245 GCF_014852305.1 Pseudomonas sp. PDM09
CCGAGCCATTGATGCTCCAGCTGGCGGTGGCATCGTGATCGATGTCGGCCGAGCTGAACTGGCCACTCACGCTGAGGGTGGTGTCTTCCTTCACCGCGCCGGCATCGTTGCCGGTCACGAAGCTGAGCACGGGTGCGTCGTTAGTGCCGCTGACGGTAACGGTCACCAGCTGAGTATCGATGCCGCCGAGGCCATCGCTGACCTGCACGCTGAACACTTCATTATGACTTTCGCCGGCCTTCAACGATTGCACGGCACTGGCGATGCCATCGGTGCCATTGGCGAGGGTGTACGTCCACTGGCCGGTGCTGTCGACGGCGATCGAGCCGTAGGTTCCCGTAGCCGAGCCATTGATGGTCCAGCTGGTCGTGGCGTCGTGATCGATGTCGGCCGAGCTGAACTGGCCACTCACGCTGAGCGTGGTGTCTTCCTTTACCGCGCCGGCATCGTTGCCCGTCACGAAGCTGAGTACGGGCGCATCGTTAGTGCCGCTGACGGTAACGGTCACCAGTTGAGTGTCGACACCGCCGAGCCCATCGCTGACCTGCACGGTGAACACTTCATTGTGACTTTCGCCAGCCTTCAATGACTGCACGGCACTGGCGACACCATCGCTGCCATTGGCCAGGGTGTACGTCCACTGGCCGGTGCTGTCGACGGCGATCGAGCCGTAGCTGCCGGTATTGCTACCGACAATGCTCCAGGTGGCGGTTGCGTCGTGATCGATGTCGGC
Organism: Pseudomonas sp. PDM09; assembly: GCF_014852305.1. Lineage (NCBI taxonomy): Bacteria > Pseudomonadati > Pseudomonadota > Gammaproteobacteria > Pseudomonadales > Pseudomonadaceae > Pseudomonas > Pseudomonas sp. PDM09. Next base: position 734 of record NZ_JACVBI010000022.1, read on the forward strand.
CGAACTGAACTGGCCGCTGACGTTGAGGGTGGTGTCTTCCTTCACCGCGCCGGCATCGTTGCCGGTCGCGAAACTGAGTACCGGGGCGTCGTTGCTGCCGCTGACGGTAACGGTCACCAGCTGAGTGTCGACGCCGCCGAGGTCATCGCTGACCTGCACGCTGAACACTTCATTATGACTTTCGCCCGCCTTCAATGACTGCACGGCACTGGCGATGCCGTCGCTGCCATTGGCCAGGGTATACGTCCACTGGCCGGTGCTGTCGACGGCGATCGAGCCGTAGCTGCCGGTATTGCTACCGACAATGCTCCAGGTGGCGGTGGCATCGTGATCGATGTCGGCCGAGCTGAACTGGCCAGTCACGCTGAGCGTGGTGTCTTCCTTTACCGCGCCGGCATCATTGCCGGTCACGAAGCTGAGCACGGGTGCGTCGTTAGTGCCGCTGACGGTGACGGTCACCAGCTGAGTATCGACACCGCCGAGGCCATCGCTGACCTGCACGCTGAACACTT
>NZ_JACVBI010000023.1:0-615 GCF_014852305.1 Pseudomonas sp. PDM09
TGACTGGGGTGAAGTCGTAACAAGGTAGCCGTAGGGGAACCTGCGGCTGGATCACCTCCTTAATCGACGACATCAGCTGCTCCATAAGTTCCCACACGAATTGCTTGATTCATTGAAGAAGACGATAAAGAAGCAGCCTGTATCAGGTTGTAGCTGAGTTGGTTAGAGCGCACCCCATGCTTCGTGGTTAAGAGCAGGGTGAGGTCGGCCTTAGTAGCTCGAAATTGGGTCTGTAGCTCAGTTGGTTAGAGCGCACCCCTGATAAGGGTGAGGTCGGCAGTTCGAATCTGCCCAGACCCACCAATTTTGTGTGGGAAACGCCTGTAGAAATACGGGGCCATAGCTCAGCTGGGAGAGCGCCTGCCTTGCACGCAGGAGGTCAACGGTTCGATCCCGTTTGGCTCCACCACTACTGCTTCTGTTTGTTGAAAGCTTAGAAATGAGCATTCCATCGTGACGATGGTGAATGTTGATTTCTAGTCTTTGGCTAGATCGTTCTTTAAAAATTTGGGTATGTGATAGAAAGATAGACTGATGGCCACTTTCACTGGTGGTGATCAGGCTAAGGTAAAATTTGTGAGTTTAATCGCGAATTTTCGGCGAATGTCGTCTTCA
>NZ_JACVBI010000024.1:0-548 GCF_014852305.1 Pseudomonas sp. PDM09
TGACTGGGGTGAAGTCGTAACAAGGTAGCCGTAGGGGAACCTGCGGCTGGATCACCTCCTTAATCGACGACATCAGCTGCTCCATAAGTTCCCACACGAATTGCTTGATTCATTGAAGAAGACGATAGAAGCAGCTTTAAGCTCCAAGCTGATAGCTCAACGCTAACAGTTACAAGCTCGAAATTGGGTCTGTAGCTCAGTTGGTTAGAGCGCACCCCTGATAAGGGTGAGGTCGGCAGTTCGAATCTGCCCAGACCCACCAATTTTGTTATGGGGCCATAGCTCAGCTGGGAGAGCGCCTGCCTTGCACGCAGGAGGTCAGCGGTTCGATCCCGCTTGGCTCCACCATAAACTGCTTCGACACGTTTGAGAGTTTAGAAATGAATATTCCGCTGTGAATATTGATTTCTAGTCTTTTGATTAGATCGTTCTTTAAAAATTTGGGTATGTGATAGAAAGATAGACTGATGGCCACTTTCACTGGTGGTGATCAGGCTAAGGTAAAATTTGTGAGTTTAATCGCGAATTTTCGGCGAATGTCGTCTTCA
>NZ_JACVBI010000025.1:0-522 GCF_014852305.1 Pseudomonas sp. PDM09
CTACGACCTCAACGGCCAGCTGCTGGAGAAAATCGAGTTTGGCGATGACGGCTCGCAACTGGTCACGGCTTATGAGCGGGACGCGGCCGGACGCCTATTGGTCAAAACCCTGCCCGACGGCATCCAGGTCGCGTATCGCTACGACTCACTGGGCCGACTGACCAGCGTCGACGATGGCCACGACCATCCGCTGGAATTCGAATACGACCAGCAGGACCGCCTGATCACCGAGCACCAGGGTTGGGGCACGCTGCGTTGCGGCTACGACGCCTGCGGCCAGCTCAACCGCCTGCGCCTGCCCGATGGCAGCAAACTCGACTATCACCACGCCAAGGGCGGCGCGCTGACGGCCATCGACCTCAATGGCGCGCGGCTTACGTCGCACACCTTCCTCGCCGGTCGCGAACAAAACCGCCAACAAGGCCTGCTGCTCAGCGAATATGCCTACGACGACCAGGGCCGACTGAAGGCCCACGCCGTCAGCCAACAGCAAAAAAACCTGTACCGCCGCGACTATGCCTA
>NZ_JACVBI010000026.1:0-503 GCF_014852305.1 Pseudomonas sp. PDM09
GGGGGAAGGAGAAGGAGAAAAAAGAGAGAGAAAAAAGAGAGGGAGGAGGAAGAGGAAGAGGGGGAGAAGAGAAAGGAGAAAGAAAAAGAAGAAGAGAAAGGAAGAAAGGAGAAAGAAAAGGAGAAAAGGAAAAGAAAAGAGGGGAGGGAGGGAAAGAGGAAAAGGGGGAGGGGGGGAAGGAAGGGAGGGAGGAGGGGGAGGGGGGGGAAGGAGGGAGAGGGGGGGAAGGGAAGGGAGAAAGGGGGGGAGAGAGAGGGGGGGAAAGGAGGAAGAGAGAGGAGAGAAAGAGAGAAGAAAGAAAAGAGAAGGGGAAGAGAAAGAAGAAGAGAAAAGGAAAGAAGGGAAGGAAAGAGAAAAGGAAGGGGGAGAAAGGGAGGGGGAAAAGGAAGGGGGAGAAGGAAGTTAGAGGAAAGAGGAGGGGGAGAAAGAGGGAGAGAAAAGGATGAGGGAAAAAGGAGAAAAAAAGGGAGAAAGAAAGGAAGAGAAAAGAGAGGGAGGGGAGA
>NZ_JACVBI010000027.1:0-487 GCF_014852305.1 Pseudomonas sp. PDM09
TTTACAAGCCAGCATGACAGGCCATGTACCAAGATAAACCAGGTGCCGTAAGCAAACAGTCGTCGCAATATCCCCTGATCCTGCAGGACGATAAACGCTTGGTCTTCCTTGACGTATAGCTCGCCATGAATGTCATCGAGTACCAACCGCAAGAACGAGAGCATCCGAGGTAAAGCCTGTCCCAAGGTTGAGCAATCGAGTAGCGCGTGACACATCAGTTTGAAGCTGCCTCGACGCATTGGATGACTATCAATGCCAAAAAACTCGTCATCCAGCAGGTCTGCCAGTTCCACCCACAGACGAGCAAAAGAAACAGCTGAAATTCTAGCTCTTGGGGCATCAAGCAATTGAGGGTCAATGTCCGCATTTGCTAGCGCAAGGGCCAGATCCATGCCTCGTTGCTTAGCGCTATATAGAGCTTCATGCACCAGTGAGATTGACGTTGTTCCTTTGTCCAGGATGTTCGTCATAAGTTCTCCGTGGATGT
>NZ_JACVBI010000028.1:0-456 GCF_014852305.1 Pseudomonas sp. PDM09
TCAACATCTCTCTCCTTCTCCCTCTCCTCCCTCTTTTCTTCCCTTTCCCTCTCCTTTCCCTCTCTTTCCCTCCCCCCTTTTTCTCTCTTCTTTCCTCTCCTTCTTTTCTCTCTTCCTCTTCCCTCCTCTTTTTTCTTTTCCCTCTTTCTTTTTCTTCCGTCCCTTCCCTCCTTCCTCCTTTTCTCTCCTCCTTTTTCCCCCCCTTCTCTTCCTCTTCCCTCTTCTTCTCCCCTCTCCCTCCCCCTTCTTTCCTTTTTCTTTTTTTTCCGCCCGTCTTGTTCCTCTCTGTCGTTCTCCTCCCGTCTCCCCCCCTTCCCCTCTCCCCCCCTTCCTCCTCTTTTCTCTTTCCCCCCTCTCCTTCTCCTTTTCTTCCTCTCCCCTTTTCTCTCTCTTTCCCCTTCCTCCCCCCTTTCCCTTCCTTTCTCTTCTCCCCCTCTTCCTCTTCCTCCTCCCTCT
>NZ_JACVBI010000029.1:0-448 GCF_014852305.1 Pseudomonas sp. PDM09
GGGAGGAAGAGGGACGGGGCCGGGCCAGAGGCAACAGGGAGGCAGGACCGGGGGCGGAGCGCGGGAGAAGACGGAGGCCAGGGAGGACAGGGGGCGGCGGGGGCAACGGCGCGGCAGGGGGAGGGGCCGAGGAGCCGAAGAGGGAGGGGCGGAGGGGCGCACGGGGAGGCAAGGCGAGGGGAGGGGGAGAGGGCAGGGGGAGGGAGCGGGAGGGGGGAAGAGAGAAAGGAGAAGAGGGAGGAAAGGAAGAGGAAAAGAAAGGAAAGAAGAGGGAAGGAAAAAGGAGGAAAGGGGGAGGAAAGGAAAGAAGGGAGAAAGGAAAAAAAAGGAAAGGGAGGAAGGAGAGGGGGAAGCCAAGGAGGGGGAAGGGGAAGAGAAAGAGGGAAGGGAAAAGGGGGAAGAAGAAAAAAAAGGGGAGGAAGAGAGAGAGAAGGGAGAAGAGGGAGGG